>NZ_JCABZP010000014.1:1169175-1175314 GCF_059499945.1 Agrobacterium sp.
TGCCGGCCTGTCACGCCGGAGGTCGCGGGTTCGAGCCCCGTCACTCGCGCCATTTCTTTCTCTTGAAATGTCTCCTCAAAACCAGATCGACGCGCTGTTTGCACGCCTCGATTTTTGACGATTCCGATGCTTGATTCCGGCCGTTTCAAACGCGATTTTTCCTGCTTTTTTTAGTCAAGTTTCGATATCGGGATATCGTCACTTCACCGCCGTTTCGACGTAAAATTCGTGTGACTTTTTTGCGGTTGCGTCGTTCAATCGATTATTATTGTATTTGAGGGGCTTAGGTCGGAATTGTGGCCCAAATTTGCGTCAATTCCGGCAATATTGTTGCCAATCAATGCGGCAGGTGTCTTGAAATGGTGCCTAAACTCTTGCAGAGAGGGCGCGGCTGCGCTAACCACTTTGGCGTTGCAACATATTTGTCCGCTCTTTGAGACTTAAGGTCACAAAGGCAGGTCCGGCACCCGGCCGGACAGGGAAGAGACCATGACTGAACTCCTCAGTTCCTACATTCCGATCGCAATCTTCATCGGTATCGCTCTCGTCATCGGCCTGGCGCTTCTCATTGCGCCCTTTGCGGTCGCCTACAAGGCGCCGGACCCGGAAAAGCTCTCCGCTTTCGAGTGCGGTTTCAACGCCTTCGACGATGCCCGCATGAAGTTCGATATCCGCTTTTATCTGGTGTCGATTCTGTTCATCATCTTCGATCTGGAAGTCGCCTTCCTGTTCCCCTGGGCGGTGTCTTTCGGCGAGATGGGCTGGTTCGGTTTCTGGTCGATGATGGTGTTCCTTCTCGTCCTCACCATCGGCTTTATCTATGAGTGGAAGAAGGGAGCGCTGGAATGGGCATGAGCCAGAACAACACCACGCTCGTTGCGCCGCAGCCGAAGGGGATCATCGATCCCTCGACCGGCAAGCCGGTTGGCAGCAACGACGCCTACTTCACGGACATCAACGACGAGCTGGCCGATAAGGGCTTTCTCGTTACCTCGACCGACGAGCTGATCACCTGGGCGCGTACCGGCTCCCTGATGTGGATGCAGTTCGGTCTTGCCTGCTGCGCCGTCGAAGGCCTGATGCAGGCTTCCGGCCCGCGTTACGACATGGAGCGCTTCGGCGTTGCCCCGCGCGCCTCACCGCGCCAGTCGGACGTCATGATCGTCGCCGGCACGCTGACCAACAAGATGGCGCCCGCTCTGCGCAAGGTCTATGACCAGATGCCTGAGCCCCGTTACGTCATCTCCATGGGCTCCTGCGCCAATGGCGGCGGCTATTACCACTATTCCTACGCTGTCGTGCGCGGTTGCGACCGCGTCGTGCCGGTGGATATCTACGTTCCGGGCTGTCCCCCCACGGCGGAGGCGCTGCTTTACGGCGTACTTCTGCTGCAGAAGAAGATCCGGCGTACCGGTACGATCGAGCGTTAAGGGCAAAGGACGGATTAAGTAATGAGCGAAGCTCTCAACGATCTTGCTGCTTACGTTAAGGAAGCGCGCGGTTCCCTCGTGGTGTCGGCTGATATTGCCTATGGCGAACTGACGCTGAACACGACGCCTGAAAGCGTGATCGCGCTTTTGACCTTCCTGCGTGACGATGTGCAGTGCGGTTTCGTCAACATCATCGATATCTGCGGTGTCGACTGGCCGCAGCGCGAGAAGCGTTTTGATGTCGTCTATCACCTGCTGTCGCCGCGCCAGAACCTGCGCGTGCGCGTCAAGCTGCAGGTGGCGGAAGACGAGGGTGTTCCGTCTTCGACCCCCGTTTATATGGGCGCGGAATGGTTCGAGCGCGAAGCCTGGGACATGTATGGTATTCCGTTTGAAGGCCATAAGGACCTTCGCCGTATTCTCACCGACTACGGTTTCGAAGGCCACCCGCTGCGCAAGGATTTTCCGGTTACCGGCTTTGTGGAAGTACGTTACGATGACGTGCTGAAACGGGTTCTTTATGAACCGGTCGAACTGAAGCAGGAATTCCGCAATTTCGATTTCCTCTCTCCTTGGGAGGGGACTGAATATGTTCTCCCGGGTGACGAAAAGGCCAAGCAATGAGCGAAGCCCCTGCGACAGAGCGTGCCCAATGTCTTTGCGGTGCCGTCGGCCTCAAGGCCGCGATCGGTGCCCGCGAATTCGGCGTCTGCCATTGCTCCATGTGCCGCCGCTGGTCCGGCGGTGCGTTTCTGGCTGTCGAATGCGCTGATATCTCCGTCGAAAACGAAGAGAACCTCGGCGTCTATTCCTCGTCTGAGTGGGGTGAGCGCTGCTTCTGCAAGAATTGCGGCAGCACGCTGATGTGGCGCTCCAAGGATGGCAAGCATTTTGCCGTCTCGTTGCAGGCTTTCGACAACCCTTCCAGTTTCCATTTTGCGTCGCAGATTTTCACGGATGAGAAGCCTTCGAGCTATTCTTTCGCGCAAACCACGCAGAACATGACCGGCCCCGAATTCATCGCCATGATCACCTCGGCGGAGCACTAGAATGACTGAGCATAACGTCCGCAATTTCACGATCAACTTCGGTCCGGAACACCCTTCCGCGCACGGCGTGCTGCGCCTGGTTCTGGAACTGGACGGCGAAATCGTCGAGCGCGTCGATCCGCATATCGGTCTTTTGCATCGCGGCACCGAAAAGCTGATCGAGACCAAGACCTATCTGCAGGCCGTTCCCTATTTCGACCGTCTCGACTACGTCGCGCCGATGAACCAGGAACACGCTTTTGCGCTCGCCGTCGAAAAGCTGCTGGGCCTCGAAATCCCGATGCGCGGCCAGCTGATCCGCGTGCTTTATTCTGAAATCGGCCGCATCCTGTCGCACATCATGAACGTGACGACGCAGGCAATGGACGTCGGCGCGATGACGCCGCCGGTCTGGGGCTTCGAAGAGCGCGAAAAGCTGATGGTGTTCTATGAGCGCGCCTGCGGCGCCCGCATGCACTCGGCCTATGTCCGTCCGGGCGGTGTTCATCAGGACCTGCCGCCGGAACTGGTCGATGATATCGGCAAGTGGTGCGATCCGTTCCTGACCGTGCTCGATAATATCGAAGGTCTGTTGACCGACAACCGCATCTACAAGCAGCGTAACGTCGATATCGGCGTGGTCTCGCTTGAAGACGCCTTCGCCTGGGGTTTCACCGGCGTGATGGTGCGCGGTTCGGGTGCTGCCTGGGATTTGCGTCGCGCGCAGCCCTACGAGTGCTATTCCGATCTGGAGTTCGATATCCCCGTCGGCAAGAACGGCGACTGCTATGACCGTTACCTGATCCGCATGCAGGAAATGCGCGAATCGGTGAAGATCATGAAGCAGTGCGTCGATCTTCTCTCCGGCAAGCACCGCATCGGCCCGGTCTCCTCGCTGGATGGCAAGGTGGTTCCGCCCAAGCGCGGCGAGATGAAGCGTTCGATGGAAGCTCTTATCCATCACTTCAAGCTCTATACCGAAGGCTATCACGTTCCGGCCGGCGAAGTTTACGCCGCCGTCGAAGCGCCGAAGGGCGAATTCGGCGTCTATGTGGTCGCCGATGGTTCCAACAAGCCCTACCGCTGCAAGATCCGCGCTCCGGGCTACGCACACCTGCAGGCCATGGATTTCCTGTGCAAGGGCCATCAGCTTGCTGACGTTACAGCCGTGCTCGGCTCCCTCGACATCGTGTTCGGGGAGGTCGACCGCTGATGCGTCTGCCGCTGGCCATACCGGCTTTTCTCGCTGCGATGTCGGCACCCGTTCTCGCCCAGACGGCGACGAGCGAGCCTGAGGTATCGCTGTCGAGCGGCGGCTCTTCGACCATCAAGCTGCTTCTGTCATCGGGATACGAGATCAAGGCCTCGGTTCCCAATGGCAGCAAGTTCATCGTGTTCATGCAGAAAGACAAGGCGGCTTACGCCTGCGAATTCGTCACGGTGGCGAGATCGCGTTGTGAGACGTTAAACTGAAAAGGCGTGAGGAAGTATGTCCGTTCGTCGACTAGCCGAAGATCAGTTCCAGCCCGTGGCATTTGCCTTCAATGCGGAAAATACCGCATGGGCGGAAAAGACGATTCTGAAATATCCCGAGGGACGCCAGCAATCAGCGGTCATCCCGCTGCTCATGCGTGCGCAGGAGCAGGACGGCTGGGTTACCCGCGCCGCCATCGAGAAAATCGCCGACATGCTGGATATGGCCTATATCCGCGTCATGGAAGTGGCGACCTTCTATACGCAGTTCCAGCTGAAGCCGGTTGGCACACGCGCCCACGTTCAGGTCTGCGGCACTACGCCCTGCATGCTGCGCGGCTCGGAAGCGCTGATGGACGTCTGCCGCAAGAAGATCCATCACGATCCGCTGCATACCAATGAGAGCGGCACGCTCTCCTGGGAAGAAGTGGAATGTCAGGGCGCCTGCGTCAACGCGCCGATGGTCATCATCTTCAAGGATGCCTATGAGGACCTGACGCCCGAGCGTCTGGAAGAGATCATCGACACGTTCGAGGCAGGCAAGGGCGATACGGTCAAGACCGGCCCGCAGATCGACCGTCACGAGTCGGTCCCGGTCGGTGGCCTGACGACCCTGACGGAAGAGATCAAGCCGGATCGTTCCAATCTCGACAAGCCTGCCGAAGTCGTGGCTGATGCCGCACCGGTTCCGCCGGCCAATGCCGCCAAGCCGAAGACGGACGCGCCGGAAACCGATCCGAAGCTGAAGACGCCGGCCAACGAGCCGAAGGCTGCTGAAGCGAACGTCAAGGCCGCCGAAAAGGAAGCTTCGGGATCTGCGAAGCCGTCACTCGATTCCAAGGATCGTCCGGCCGGCATCGAAAAGCCCGCAACGCCCGACGACCTGAAGCTCATTTCCGGCGTCGGTCCGAAGATCGAAGGCACGCTGCACGAGCTCGGCATCTTCACCTACGCGCAGATTACCGGCTGGAAAAAGGCTGAATGCGACTGGGTCGACGGTTATCTGAATTTCAAGGGCCGCATCGAACGCGATGAGTGGATCAAGCAGGCCGAGGCGCTCGCCAAGGGTGGCGAAGCCGAGTATATCAGGGTCTTCGGCAAGAAGCCGCGGTAAAGGGTGAAGCATGTTAAAAGATCAGGATCGCATCTTTACCAATCTCTACGGCCTCAAGGACAAGTCCCTGAAGGGCGTGATGGCGCGCGGCCATTGGGATGGCACCAAGCAGATCATCGAAAAGGGTCGTGACTGGATCATCAACGAGATGAAGGCTTCCGGCCTTCGCGGTCGCGGCGGCGCAGGCTTCCCGACGGGTCTCAAGTGGTCCTTCATGCCCAAGGAAAGCGACGGCCGTCCGCATTATCTCGTGGTCAACGCCGACGAATCCGAGCCCGGCACCTGCAAGGACCGCGAAATCCTGCGCAACGATCCGCATACGTTGATCGAAGGCTGCGTTATCGCCGGTTTCGCCATGGGTGCACACACCGCCTATATCTACGTGCGCGGCGAATATATGCGCGAACGTGAGGCGCTTCAGGCCGCCATCGACGAATGTTACGATGCGGGCCTGCTCGGCAAGAACAACAAGAACGGCTGGGATTTCGACATCTACGTCCATCACGGCGCAGGTGCCTATATCTGCGGCGAAGAGACAGCACTGCTTGAAAGCCTCGAGGGCAAGAAGGGCCAGCCGCGCCTGAAGCCGCCGTTCCCGGCCAATATGGGTCTTTACGGTTGCCCGACGACCGTCAACAACGTCGAATCCATCGCCGTTGCTCCGACCATTCTGCGCCGAGGTGCGGCATGGTTCTCGTCTATTGGCCGTCCGAACAATGTCGGCACCAAGCTGTTCATGGTCTCCGGCCATGTCGAGCGTCCATGCACCTTCGAAGATGCGCTGGGCCTGTCCTTCCGTGAACTGATCGAACACCATTGCGGTGGCATTCGCGGCGGCTGGGACAATCTGCTTGGCGTCATCCCCGGCGGCGCATCCTGCCCCATCGTGCGCGGTGAGGACATGAAGGACGCCATCATGGACTTCGACGGCATGCGCGAAGTGAAGTCGTCCTTCGGCACCGGCGGCATGATCGTCATGGACAAGTCCACCGACGTCATCAAGGCGATCGCCCGCATCGCGGCGTTCTTCAAGCATGAAAGCTGCGGCCAGTGCACGCCGTGCCGTGAAGGCACCGGCTGGATGTGGCGCGTGC